>NZ_CP162587.1:0-40559 GCF_044218845.1 Pseudomonas sp. B16120 | reverse complement strand
CGGACTCGCAGAGGTACCAAGCCTTATCAACTTCGCCCAGGGCATCCTTGGACCACTTGAGCCCAAATGCCTCATCCTTGCCGCCCCACTTCAGCGTTTGCTCAGTGCGGCAGTGCGGGCACTGGATGTGAAAGCGCAACAGGTAGGCCGATTCCTCTGCCGCTCGCGTAATCTGGCAGCTACCCGCAAGTTTGGGTGTTGAGCCGCGAATCGACTTAGGAAAGGTCGCACCCTCTAAACGTTTATCCCCCAGGAAGGTAGGCGAACCCTCGTTGTTAATGTCCGCATCGAAGCTCGACAGCTCGTCGTAGCCCACTTCATCCGGGCTTTTCTCCCGGTAGTTGCCCGCCGCCTTGCCGCCCAACCACCACAACACCTTGCGGTTTTCGAAGGTCTTTTGATCTTCAGTGTTGTCCTTGTGTTTTTTACCGAACCAAGGCGCCATGGCCTTGATTACCGGTACGTCGCGAATCATGGGGTCGACGTGCTTTTTCATGATGCCCTTGGCATCGTCGTCGGTCGGGCTCCACATGCAGATACTGCGTTTCTTGTGCTTGATCTTGTAGGCGATGTTCGCCATCAGCATCTTGGTGTAACCGATGCGCGCCGATTTCGGCAGATTAAGCTCATGTATCAGGTCGTTACCCATGGCGTTCAGCAACGCCACCTGGAAAAACTCAGTCGTCCATTTGCCCTCTCCGTAGGACGACTCTGAGGACATGTAGAAATATTCGTCTGCCCACTCCACTGCTGTCATGGGCGGATCGACTTCAAGGGTTTTCAACCCGCGCCGGACCGCCTCAACCAGACTCTTGATCCAGGGTGGCGAGGTACTCATCCAAAAGCTCCGGTATGCGATCAGCCAACCCGGCAGCCGCGTTACGCGTAACGGCAATTTCCGTTTCAACAGCCTCCAAGTGGCGCACGTTGATATCGGGATGTTTGCGCTTCACGTTTTTATGAACAGTGTTGAGGGTTGAGGCCAACTGCGCGGACAGGCTGGCCAGGGCAAAGATCATGAATCCGACAGGAACCAGCTCCTTATCCCCGACCTTGTTTTTGCGTGCCTGGGCGTCGGCTTGCTCACGGGTCAACCGAAGTCGCTCACAATCAATCTTGTATCCAATGAGTGGATCGACCTCTAACGCGCCAGGTTGCTGCTTGCCGGTTTGGTGTTGCAGCCGGTTATCCACCACCGACCGAACGTCATAAAACGACTCTCGGCCGATCTTCGCGATGGCCGGTACGTCCCATTTATCAAAGGCCTGAACCGAAATACCGAGGCTGTCTGCCATGTTCTTCTTGTTCAGCCAGCCAGGCTGTCGCGTGATCGTGGTGATCTTCGAAGACATAACAACAACCAACCTCTGAAAAAGGGTCACACGTAGCGAATGGGCGGGGCCCGAATTACCCCCTTAGGGGGTGGGGTCCGGGAGTACCTTTTGCTTTTTGGTCGGGGGTCGCCTGTCAACCCAAAAAAACCACGAAAGCGACGAAAAACGATCTTTTTTCACCTTTTCGCCTCCTTTTTGGCTCATGGCTTGGCCGATGCGATGGCAGCGGCCCAGGCCGCCGAGAATTCCCCGGCGTAGTTGGCTTGCACGATGTTCCCGGCGATCTTGAAGAACGGGAAAATGGTGCGATATCGCGGCGCCGAGTCGCTGAAGATGAAGACAGGCCGCACCGCGTCACCCATCCCCATTGTCTTGCGCTCCCATACGCCCTGGGTTCCGCCAACGTCGCCAGAAAAGAACCGGTGCGCGTTGCCCTTGCGCTTGCTCCGGTCGCTGTCGGTCGCGTTGGCTTGATAGCCTCCAGCCGACTCAGCAGCACCCAACCCCGACAGGATTTTCAACATCGTGCCGCGCGATACGTTGCCGTACTGGTTCATAAACGGCGCCGTGGGCACCGCATACTGGCCGCTGCGCATGATCCCGCGCGCAATCAGCGCCTTCTCAAACCGCTTATGGGGCCGAAGCCCGCCGCTCACGGCTTGCTGTAGGTAGGTATCAGCCGGGATGCCGGACGCCCATGAGTCTTTGAAATAGACCTGGGCGTCTTTGGTCTTGGTGGCCATCTTCACGAACAGGCTGTTCAGCGTGGTCGGAGTCGGACGATCAAGGCGCTGTTTCATCACCGTGATAGTGCCCTTCTTAACCCGCTGGGCTAGCCGGGTCTTGGTCAGGGCGAGAACAAAGGGAAGGTGCTTATGCTCCAGCTCTTGCAGGGCTTTCGTGACCGGGGCATGGTCCAGCGACAAGTCGACCTTGAACATGCAACCCCCTGCAAATCAAATGCCCCAGCCGAACACCGAGGCAAACTCACGCCCGACCGCTACCACAAGCCAGGCGATCAGCACCCACTCAAGCAAAGGCCGCCCAGTACAGCTATGGCCAGCCACGAAGGGGGCCAGCTCAACCGGCGCGGCCGACACTGCAAGATTTGAACATCGGTTCACATCAAACACTGCACGGGGTGCCGTGAACCGCCCCACCACATTGCGGCCGCTAATGAACTCAACCGCCTGAGCATCCGAAAAGATCCTGTCCGCGTCGACGCGGTACGGATCACCAGCACTGTCCACCACGTAAAAAGTGCTGGGACTCGCCTTTTCTGCCTCGCTCATTGCATCACCTCGTTATGCGTAACGGCCGGCGCCTGGCAGGCGTCCGACTCTCCACAATCCATATTCCCCGCCAGGACGTAGGCCAGCAGGACAAGCAACAAACTCAAAACCGGACGAGGCATCATCCCAAGTCAGCCTTTTTCTCTGCCCAGCGCTTGCCGAACTGGCGGACGTACTCAATGCCGAGCGCACCAACAAAGCCCGAAGTTGCCAGGGCCCAGCCGTAGCTGAAATTGAATTCCCGCACCGTCAGGCCAACAGAAAGCACGATCAGCGAGCCAATCGACGCCTCCAGAAACTTGCGGCTGTTGCTGGTTTCCTTGCCGTCGTACTGGATGCGCAGCCACGCCAGAATGAACGCCAGGCCCATGGCCAAGCCGTTCTCTTTCAGGGCCATCAGCAGCAGAAACCAGAACGAAGGATCTTTGTCGGGAGTGAGCATTTTTGGCATCTCGTTTTCTCCCGAAGTCCCGGGGAATAGACATAAAAAAACCCCCGACCTGTGAGGGCCGGGGGCTGAATGAACTGTGTCGCATGGGTATCGTGGCCGGAACAACACCACAATGCAGCGAAAGATAGGGAAAGCTGCCAACCCTGTCAACAACTTTGTGTAAATTAACACTAATCGTGTAAAACCCGCGTACTGTCAACCCTTGGATTTTTGGCTACGCCTCACAGCTCCAGGGCAATCTCGGAGCGTGCCAAAAGGCACCGCGACTCACGCGCCCAGGTACCGCCGCAGCCCCGGGGCAAAAGCTTCTGGCAGTTTTTGCACATGCGCCCTTCCAGCTTGCCGCGCTGCTTTTCCAACAATCGGTTGTCGTTTCGCAGCAGCGTCAAAAGATACTCGGTTGCGGTATATGGAATTCCTTGAGAGCCCCGCACTGCCTGGCCTTCAGCCAACATTGCGCGCTCAGCCGGCCCCATTTTCAGTTCGAACACCTCAACACCGGCCGCTTTTTCGCGTTCGCGCTGCTCGGCTTTGCGCTGCGTTGCCGCATCACGCCTCATTTCATCAGCGCTGTGACCTGTCACGAATCCACCGACCTCCAAAACGTCCGCCGCGCGGTTTTCCAAATCCGGGTCAATCCTGGGCGCCTCGGTCATATTTAAAATCCTCTTATATGATTAATTTTGATTTAGGGCTCTAAGCCAGCCAGCCCGCAGGGTCCAGCGCCGTGGGCTTAACGGCGCGTCTTGCTCCTGTCTTGTCCTGCAACGCGTCAAAACCCTGCGCGTTGAGCCATTCATGCCAGCGCTCCAGGGCGTCGCGCTTAATGTCCTCGCCTCGGTCTTGAAAGTAGGTCGCCTCCAAATCGCTCAAGGAGTGGTTGAGCAACAGCTTGACCACCAGGCTATCCACCCGGAACTTGGCCCAGCAGGTCCGCGCCAGTTTGCGCAGGTCGTGACTGGTCCAATCGCCGGCGCCGTAACGAGTGAAGACGGCGAACGCCTGGCTACGGGACATGGGCTGGCCTGAACGCGTGCTGGACGGGAACAGATAGGCCCCGTCATACCCCCGCGCCTTCTGGTTTTCTCGGTACCGCTCAAGAAAGGCCACAGCCGCCGGGGTCAGCGGTAGCAGATGGTCACGTTTCGACTTGGTATCAGCCCCAGGAATAAACCACTCCCCTTCTTGCGGGTGGACGTTCTTCCACTTGGCCAGGCGGGTTTCGGTGATGCGCGTGCCATGGGCCAGCATCAGCAACATTAAGGCTATGCCCGCTGGATCAGCCTGGAATGCCTCGGCCCAATCGGCCAGCAGATCCACCACGGCAACATGACGAAGGCGCGCCCCCTTGGGTCGGATCTTGACCTTGGTGAAGTTGCCGAAGGTCACGCCGGCCATGGGGTTGACGGTGATTTTCTTCAGGACCAGGGCCCGCGCAAACACCACCTTTAGTACGTCCAAGGCCGACTTGACATAGCCCAGGCTGTATTCCTCCTGCATGTGCCAAACCAAATGGCGGTCGAGCGTGTCGCGGTTGAGCTTGCATAGCGCCAGTTCGTCCAGGGCAGGCAGCAACTGGCGATTGATTACCGACATCGAGGACGCGCGGCGATCCTGGGATAGCCCTCTATCAGCCTTCAGGCGGTCGACGTACCAGCGCAGCACCTGGCCAACCGACTCCCAACCGTCCACCGTGGCCACCGCCGCCGGATCAGCCATTAAGCGCGTCATCACCACCGGCACGCTCTCAAGCATCAGTTTGGCCGGTACTTCGGGCCAGTTGGCCGCCTTCCTCCACTTGCCGCCCTTGTCATAGCGGATCAGGTACCAGCTGCCTTTGCTTCGGTCGTTACGGTAACGAAAGCGCAACGGATGCCGTGGGTCGTTCAACTCACCTATGGCCAGGTCGGCAGCGTGCCGCTTAATAGCCGAATCGGAGAGCGGGACGGTGAGGGTTTTAGCCATGGTGCGGGCCTCAATAGCGCGACGTGATGCCAGCGCGCGCGTGTTGTCTTTTTTCAGGCAAGGCACGCCCGTGGTAGGGCCATGCCTCGCAAAAATAGGTGTGGTCGACGTGGTGCCGGACAGCAGGCGCCTTGCGCGCCCTGGCTCTGTTACGCGGGCAAGCTGGAATGCCACCAGCGCGTAGCGTGGTCGGTCAAAGGCTTGGCAAACATCAGGCAATGCACACCAGGCGCTCCCCAGCCGCCGGCGAACTGGAAGCCGTCCAGATCCACCCGGGCGCCGATCCTTTCACGCTCGCCCACTTGCAGCTCAGCCGGCAGCGGACCGCGCACAACCTCTACATGGATCGCAAAGCCCAGGGCAGCACCCACGGCATAAGGATCAACCCCTTGGAACCCAGCAAAAAGCGGATGAATGTCCATCATGTCCCCAGCGCTGTTTCAATGATTGTTTTGGCTTCGGCCAGCCGGCGGCGATAGGTGCGCAAACTGATACCCAGGGCCAACGCCTTTTCGAATTGGCCCATGCCGCGCGGGTCGTAATCGGCAATACGGCGACGGTGTGCCACCTGCCACCAGGCTGCGCAACACTCAAGGCGCAACACGTCAGCACGCATAGGCTCGGCCGCAAACATCCTCATCACTGCCGCCTCTACCACCACTTCCAGGCTGTCAGCTGGGCCACCTGAAGCGCCGCCACTGCCGCCAAAGATCAATTCACCCTTATTGTCGATCAGCTTGGCCAGCATGGTTTTACCGGTTCCCCGCTGGGCGTCTGGTACAGACCAGCGCGCCCATAATTCCAGGGCGCCGGCTACGTCGCGCTTTGCCATGCCTCCCCCTTTAGCCCCCGAACTCAGGCGCTATCTTGTAGCCGTTACGGTGGCCCTGTTTGCAGGCCGGGAATTTGAGCCCACTGGTGCAGATCATCTGCCCCAGGATGCAGTCGGACCGCACACAGGCCCCACAGCCGAGCGAGCGCATTTGTTGCGCTTCGACAATCTTTGCGGGGTCGCCATACGCATAACCGGGCAGCGCCCGACTAGCCGGCCTAGTCACGGGCCAGCTCCTTCAGGACGGCACGCACCGAGGGGTTATTGGCCAGGTCCGACAGGCGCGCCAGGATCAGCTCAGACAGCGCTTCCAGCGGCTCACGCACATGACGAAAACCCGCCTGCCCGTCCGTAACCATCACATCGCCTTGGCGAATGCTGACGGAACCGGAAGGGCGGCTATAGAGGTGCCAGATCACACCGTCACGGGCGCGGACCTCCTGCGCCTCCTGCTCAGTCAGGCAGTGCGTGATTACCATGCCCTGCACCGGCCAAGGCTCGTCCGATGGCTCGTCAGCGCCGCCCAGGAAGTTGCGCAACACCTCAAGACGGCGAAGGCCGTAGTCAGCGCTGGGCGTCGCCTGGGCATAGGCGGCAAATTGCCCTTTGCCCGAAGTGACAAGCCGGTCAGCAATGTCGACACGCTCGCTTGGCGTGCCGCCAGATAATGCAATCAGTAACAAGGAATTCCCCTTTTGACGCGCCTTCAGCGGCGGGCCAGTTCTAATTTTTCTTTTCGCACAGTCATCAAAAGGGAATGCAGGCAAGCCGGAGCGAACCCCCTACCCGCCTTAACTGCCAGCTCTATGGCGGCATTCATTTCTTCAATCGTCACGTTCGTGGCACACCAGCGCCGGAACAAAGCCTGATTATCGGGGTCTGTTCCGTGCTGGTCCGGCATGCTCAGCTCAGACGTAAACCAGGCGCACCACTGCTCAGCGGTTGTAGGCATGTCGAGCGCCGGCAAGAAGTCCGCGAAGTCCGTTAGCGTTACGCGTAACGGCGCGCCAGGTTCTTCGCCGCGCGCCTGGGAAAGCCAGCCGTCATTGCTCAAGTAATCCAGCAATACAGAGACATTGAGCGGGCCGGCTTGCAACGCGTCGGCCCACTCGCTAACAGGCAACTCGATCACACCTTTATCGCGCAAGGGACTGGCCGCGAACAGCTCCAGCAGCTTGACCAGCCGCGCGAAGCCCGCCATGCCAAAGCGCTGCTCAACCTTCAGCACGACAGGGCGCGCGGAGAAGCCCGCAGGCAAATTAACTGCCGGCATTGGTCGCGTCCGGGAACAGTTTTTTTGCAAACGGGGTGTAGATGCCATTCCAGTCCACCAACCCCTTGGACTTGAGAACGATGTTTGTGCCGGCGGCAAATGACGGCACACGCTCTTGGCGATACCAAGACGACACGGTGCGTGTCTTTTCGCCCAGTAGACTGGCGACGGCGCACAGACCGGCCTGGCCTAACTTGCCTTCTGACCCGGCGGCGCCGACGATTTCAATCCACTTGTTTAGTTCCACGAATAGACACCAATTTACACGATTGGTGTAAGTCTATTTCGACTCTATCCCATTTCTCAAGCTTTTTTTCCCGTCATCTACACTTAAAGTGTATATTTCCTCCGATAGAAGCTAGTATTAAACAATTGCCAAGGCGCGAAACCTCACGGCGCCCTTTGAGAGATTGCGCATGTCTGATTTGATAACAGTTGTGTCCCAGCGGCTTAAAGATTGTCGCCAGGCCACGGGCTGGACCCTTGAGGAAACGGCCAAGCGGCTGACAGACTTATCGGGCAAGCCCATGACTTATTCCCGCTATTCAAACTGGGAACTGGGGCTGCGCATGCCGCCAACCGACCAAGTTGTCTTGCTTGCCAAGCTGTTCGGCAAGACGCCGGCCTGGCTTCAGGGCTACACCGACAACGACAGTTTGAGCGCGGTAACGTCCAACTACGTGACAGCCAACCCGCCAAACATCGCCACCAAAAACGGCTTGCTGATTCTCCCGCAAGTCACGGATAACACGGCTTTCAGCCTGGGTTACATTGAAAGCCGGGGGCTCAATCGCAACAAGCTGCTTTGCATTAAGCAGATTGATAGCAGCATGGCCCCGCTCATTGCTGAAGGGGCCGAGGTACTGCTAGACGGCGACCAAGTCACCGTGAGGGGTGCGGATTTATTCGGCATCGTGGTAGCGGGAACGGTCTGGATTCGCTGGATATGCCCAGAACTCAACAACACCTTTACCCTCAAGGCTTCAGACGCCCAGCAATACCCTGATAGCAAAATGACACGTCAAGAGCTGGATCAGCTGGATATAGTGGGCCGCGTGGTGCGTATATCCCACGACCGGTAGTAAAAGAGCCCTTGAACAAAGGGCTTTTTTATTGCTGCAATTTACACTTTACGTGTAACATGCCACGCAATTCAGGAACGACAGGTTACTCCCATGCAAGGCAGCGTAATTTCCCCCCTTAAAGATCAACCACCGGCGCATAAAAGCGGCGCGCTGGGCGCCCAACAGCGGCGCGTGGTAGCCATGAAAGAAGTGTATTCCCTCACCGGTAGCATGCAGAAAATGGCCCTGTATTCGATTGATCAAAACCACGTCACCATCGAAACCATGGAAGAAATGGCCGACCTACTCGGCCTTCTCCGTCGCCAGCTGGGCGCACTCCAACTCGACCTGTCTAGCCACTGAACACCGCCCTCCCCCTTTCGCAAGGACGCGTCCCCCATGAATGCCTGTGTTCAAATCCACGGCGACGAAGTAATTGGCTGTCCCGGCCAGAACCTGACAGATAGAGAGCTGTTCGTTCTGGTCAAAACAGCCGAGGGTTTCCCCACTCCGACCATTGCTGAAGAATTGCAACTCGACGACATTGGCATGCGCATGGTCGAGCGCAACATTCTGAGTAAGCTGGGTGCCAAGAACAAAGCCCACATGATCACGCGCGGCTTCACCCTGGGGGTTCTCGTCCCCCAGGCGCTGTGCCTGATGCTATGCGTGATCGCCGTATTGGAAGTCGACACCGATATAAACCGCACTCGCTCCCAGCGTCGCAGCCGTTCCCTCACCGAAAACTCGCGCAGCGTGCGCACCTCCCCGGCCTCGGCCGGCGGCCCTCCTTCACGCCAAACCCTCTACGTCTGAACGCTTCGTTATTTCGTTATTTCGTTATTTCGTTATTTCGTTATTTCGTTATTTCGTTATTTTCTTGATCCTTGTCTTAACCCGTCCTATACTCGGCTAACGTTAACGAATTAACGAAATGACGAATTAACGAACATAGGGATTCTCACCGTGGCATTACGAATTGGCTTTGCATCGCAGAAGGGTGGAGTTGCCAAATCCACCGACGCACGCGGCACCGCCGTGGGGCTCGCGCAGAATGGATGGGCTGTAAAGATCGCGGACTTCGACCTTAACCAGTCCACCAGCGCACTCTGGAACGTACGTCGGATGAAGCGCGGCCACTTACCAGAAATTTCAGTCGAACAGTTCGGCTCCATGGCTCAAGCCTTGGCGAAGTCGGGCGACTATGACGCCATTATTTTTGACGGCGCTCCGCGTGCGAGTAAGGACACGGCCGCAATGGCTGAAGCCTGCGACCTGCTGGTCATCCCTACCGGTTTATCCCTTGACGACCTTGAGCCCGCTGTAGCGTTGGCAGATGCCCTGCATTTCAAGCATGCCATTCCGGTTGAACGTATCGCCTTCGCGCTGAATCAAGTAGGTGACAGCCAGGCGGAACTGGATGAAGCGCGCGAATATTTGGCCGGCAAGCCTTACCACGTTTTGGATGGGCACCTACCTAAAAAGGTCAGCTACAGCCGCGCTATGGATGTAGGACTTTCTGTTATCGAGGTGTCACATAAAGGGCTTCGCACTCAAGCGGAACAGCTAATAAGCGCGATCATCGCCCGGGCAACTGCGCTACAATCAAAATAACGAATTAAAGAATTAACGAATTAAAGGAAGGCCAATTATGACTGTTGTCGCGCCAAAACCACCCCGCAGACCATCCACGAAGGGCACCGCTCCAGCAGCACCACAGGCCGCCGAAGCGTCCTTGAAAGCTGGCCACACACACCAGGCAGGCCCGGAAGAATTGGTGAACGCCAACTTCAAGGTCGACGCGCAATTCAAGCACGAAGTGAAGATGTTTGCCGCCATGCACAAAATGACCATGGTGGATGTATTCCGCCAGGGCTTCGCCTTGCTCAAGGCATCCAAGGGCGGATAGCCCCCGGCAGTACCAATACCAAGCCCCGCACCTGGCGGGGCTTTTTTATGGGCGAAAAAAACCCCGCTTTCGCGGGGCCTGTTTCGGCTAAAGGTCGTCGTAGTGATCGCGCATCCAAGTCAGCACACGATATCCCTGGGCGACCTTAATAAGCGCGCAGAAACCTTCCCACGCGGCGCGGCAACTCAATTTGATAAGACGCATAAGCGACTTCCTCAAAGAAGCCTGACCCCGCCGCCCTCACCGGACTAAGGCAGCGGTTTTACTGAAAAGGCGTCAGCGCTTTCAGCGAGCCAGGTATTCATCGGCCCTCCCATATCCGGCGCGTTTTCCAGACGCGGCAGAAGGGGCCAGGGCAATGCATGCCCTTGGCTATACGTAATACCTCAAAACCCCTGACAGAAAAAAGCGCTTTTGTGCTTTTTTGAAATAAACTTGTAGTTATGCTCAAAGCGCTTGACGACGCGCCGTAGTGACGTTCTAGGAGCTGGCACAATAAATGCTCATCCTGTCTCAATCGCCCGCCTAGCCTGGGCTTCGCACTTCCGTTGCTACCGTTCGCATGCATAACCGATGTATTCGCGTGGCTACGATGATTCGTACAAGCACCCAATGAACTACGATGATTTACGATGAACTGTTGCGTGAACCATTGCGCAAAGCCGAATACGTAATTTATGATCGTTTCGTCAGCGCTTTCAGCGAACCGCCAACCGAACCTCCAATTCGAATGGCACGAAAAACCGCCCTTTCCAAAGGCGGTTTTTTTGTGTCTGCTATTTAGCCCGTTACGCATAACGCAGTGAGGTGGCCCGATGTTGATCACCCTGAACCTAACCCCCTTCGAAGTGCAAACCCTGGCCGAGTTCCGACGCCTGCACGCGGAATACCAGCGCACCACGTCCAGCACGCCCGAACTGGAGCTGGGCAAGCTCTACAGTGCGCTCAGCACCTCGGCGCAGATCCTGGCCGAATCCCTGGATAAAGCGGCGCACAAACAGGGCGTGTGACCGGTCACGACTCCACGGCGAACAAACGAATCCCGAGGCTGTCAGTGAACCGCACCAGGGTATCCAGGCTGGCCCAGGTGCGCACGGGCTCCCGCTGGGAGCGTACCGGTATCCACTTGGACCCAGGGCCGCCCAGGCGCACCCACAGCGCCCAGCGCTCACCCTCGCGGCACACTTTGCACTCACGCACCGACCCGCTGGCCACAAGGGGCCGCAAGGTCGTTTCGTGGAACCCTTCACGCATTCGCTCGCCTCATTCGTCCAGCCCGCACTCACAACAAGGCGCGATCATACCTGCTCCCCCAGGATATTCGCGCGATAGTCCGCGCCTTTGGCCTGATGCTCAGCGCTGCAAAACACTTGATCGTCCTCCCATACCCGCTCGGGCTGGTCGTGATACACCCGGCGCTCACAGTAGCCACACTCCTGTGACCACCCATGCTCCTCCACCAACAAGCGCATAGGCACACCACCAGGCTGGCCCGCGAAGTCATCCAGCCCCGGCATGCGCCGGCACGACTCGACCTGGCCAAACTCAATGTTCAGCTCATTGGCCCCTTCTCGCCGCGCTACAACACCAGATAGGGCGAATGTAACTACCCCATATTCATTGCCTTGCACGCTGTACGCCTTAAGCCCCGACATATCCCGCCTCCTTTGCTCGCTGCGATAGTTCTTTTATGCGCACTTCAGCCAGACCATTCACATGGTCATAAAGCTTATGCCCGGCACGCGGGTTAATGCGTTGCAGGCATTCCAGCGTGCGCAACACACCCACCACCAGCCAGACGCGGCGGTCTACATCCTCAGCCGTTCCAGACGATGCAATCGCCGCCAGCATCTGACGGAACATCGGCACCACATTCGCCGGCAGCGCGACGCCGGCAATCGCGTTACTCATAACGCACCCGCCGCGCTCGCATCGGCCAGCCCAAAGTAATCAGCGCTCCACATCCCTTTCCTTGACCGCCAGCCCGGTACCAGGCGTCGACGGGCCATCCGCTGCGCCTCGATCAATTGGTGGTGCAGCTCCTCCACCTGGGCGGGCCTCAGCCCCCACGCGGCCACCTTGGCCAGCAGGCCCTCGACAAACCAGGCGTGGCCCTGGACCCGAAACAAGTCATCGAGCGCGGCGAACCTCTCCAGCTCATTGACGATACCCGCCACCCAACGCGGCGGCCCATCGTCCTGGGGCAGCGCAGCCCAGGCACCCTGGCTCACGCGGTAGATGCGGTGGGAATACACTGGCCCATCCCGCCCCTGTCCGGCCGCCACCAGGCGGGCCCAATGGCCGCGCACCACGCCCTTTTCCTCCAGCTCCACCAGCAGCCAGCGCGCACGTTGCAGCCCAACGCCAAAGCGGCGCATCAGCGCCCCGGGGCCGGTGAACGGCCGCGCGGCAACAAACCGAGCAGCCGCGCTCAACAGCGAATCGGGAACACTGGTCATTGTTCGTAGCCCGCCAGATAGCCCGGTTCTTTCTGATCCACCAGCAGACCGCGCAAGGTCCAGGCTTGGCGGCCGCTATCATCGCGCAGGCGCTCATCCAGCGTACGCGGGCTGACAGGCATAACATCGTCTAGGACATAGGTGCTGTGCCCGGCAATGGCATTAGCCAGCTCCAGCGCCTGGACTTCATCCACGGCCGCGTAAATATCGTCATCCCCAACCCAAAAAGCCAGCAGCGGCCGGGCCAGATCACGCACAGGGGTAGTCATCGGGCGAATCTCCTTTCTTACAGTGTTGGTGAAGCGTCACACCGCGTCGGTTTCAGTGGCGGCGCGCGGCTCGACAATGCGCGCATTGACCACATCGGCCAGCCTATCCGCGCTGAACATGGCCAGTGTCTCGGAACAGGTGTCGCAGCCGAGGTAGAACATGCATTCCACGTCATTGGTATTGAGCCGTCCTTGCTGGACGTTGGAGCGATTGACGATAGAGGTTGCCCAGGTCAAGGCATGGCCACCGCAATGGCGGCAATGGGTAAGCGTTAAGGCCTTGGCGACGGCGCTGGTCATGGCGTCCTTTCCTTTGCGAGTGAGTGGCGGTGTGCGCCTAAAATCACATTTAATAAAAGTGATACATCACTTTACCTATAAATGATTATCTTGGGCACAAAAAAAGGCCCCCAGTCGCCTATCAAGCGACGGGGGGCATTTAACATATGAGGCGTTATTGGTAACACATCACAACCCGGCGTTGGCTCGGGCCAGGTCTTCTGCCGTCAAAAACACTTCACCCTTGCCCGGCGCCTTGCCAGCGGCGCTAGCCTTGCCAAACACATAACGCGCCCCGCCGCCGCCGTCCGCTACGACTGCGATCAGCGTCCAGCCATCGGCCAGCGATTCGTTAGCCGCCGCCGTTGTCCCCACCGACTTTACTTCTTTCACTTCATGTAATTGCATTTGAACAGCTCCTCGTGATGAGCGCCGATTATAGCCTCGGCGCTGGTAGGTGTTTTCTATGCATCGCCCAGGGGGACGGATTCAATGTCAAAACGACTTGCGTACGCATGGCCTACCGCCGGGTGCCGCTCAACCCAACCGCGGTTGCGGCTGTCCCAGTCGCCAGGCTCGTCATCAAATACGCTCGGCCTTTTGCGGTGGTGCGCTTGAACGATAGCCAGGAAAGCATCGGCCGCCTCCCGCGTGGTAAAGGCTCGCACTGGGTCGCGGCCTTCATAGTCCACGATAGCCATCAGCAGATGAATCATTGAGTAGACTCCTTTTTGTTGGCTGTGAGCGTTCGCGCTTTCGGGCGAAGCTTCCAGGCGGCGACCTTGGCCGGAAAAAACCAACGAGCCGCCATGCGGGGAGCCAGCACCTCATGCAACTTTCTATCGGCCATAAATCGGTCCGCCTCCGCGTTGAATTCCCGCCAAGGGTCGGCAGGATTGCCCAGCACCAGGGGCGAGCCGTCCGCATGAAACACTTGGCCGTAGCAGGTAGAGCAATAACGGCCTAAGTCAGCGGGTGCAGCCTTGCAATAGAGGCAGATATTCACGTAATCATCCTGCAGGTGATCAGTCATCAACTTTTGAGCGGGCCACTGCGGCCTTTGCATCGGCGTCGGTCAGCAGTTGCTCGAGCTGCTCAGCCCGGGCGGTCATCTGTTCAGCGTCCAGGCGCATTTGCGCCACGGCGTCATGTACGTCCACCGGCTGGCCCTTTAACAAATCGCCGTAGCCTTCCTCGTCCAGCGCTTCGCTGACCTGGGCGTAGGTGGCGGCCTGGGCCGGGGTTAATGCGGGCAAGGTTCGCCCTACCGCTCAGACGGGCGAGCGATACACGCAAGCTTTGTCGAGAACGTGCCCACTTCAGGCGCTGCGCAATGCTCGGCCAGCGCGGCGGCTTTGGCTTTGCTATCCAGATGGATGGCCAAGGCAACGCCGGCGAGCGCCAGGACGCCCAGGATTAGAAAGACGTTACCGCGCCGAAGGGCGCGGGGCTTGACGGTATGACTCATGGTTGCAGGTCCTTGCGATTCAATTCTTCCGTTATTTGCGCTTCGACGCCCCATTGATAGGCGGCGTCAGCGTTTTCCAGCAGGTCAGCCAATTCCGCGTCATCAATCACGCCCTGGGCGCGCAGCGCCTCGGCCAGCTCGATCAGCGCCTGTTGGTGGCCTTCTGGCGATTGGACAAGGGCGGCCTCATCGTCATAGAGCGCCTGCCACTGCGCTTTTGTTGCGGCTTGCTCTCGATTGCTCATCCGGACTACTCCTTTGCAGATCGTTACGCGTAACGCCGGACGCTAGGCCGCTTCCAGCACCAGCGATATACGCCGGCCCAACAGGCCCAACGCACGCTCTACCTGTTCGATTTTCGACGCATGCAGGAAGTCCACCAGCCTCTCCGCTACCTGCCGTGAGATACCCATGCGACGGGCCAGCTCGGCGCGGTTGACACCTTCGTCCATCATGGCGTTCCACAGCATGATTTTGGCCACGGTCAGCGCGGGCAAGCGCAGCACCAGGGCCGGGTCAGACGGAGCCGAGGCGCGGGGAATTGCGCGGCGCTGTTCAACGTACAGCGACAAGGCCGACTCAAAGCCGTCCAGGGCCTCGGCAAAGGCTTCGGCCAGGGTGTCGCCGGACGCGTTCATTTCAGGGATATCAGGGCACGACAGCCACACGCCGGTGGCTTCTTGGTGCAACTCCAGCGGGTACTGATACATACGGCTCACCTTCAAAGGGTGCAGCTAAGCCTCAATCCTTGAGGCCCAACTGCTTGATAATGGTTTTGCGTAACCCTTCGTGCATTTCCTTGCTGCCGTGGTCCGCAAAGATGGTCGATTTGCCATTCAAGTAAACCTTGAAGTGACTGCCCTTGGCGCTCTTGAACTCCACGCCTTGGGCCAACAACCAACGCCGAAACTCGCTGCACTTCATTGCTTCAGTCCTTGCCCGTTTCGGTAGAGTCATCATGCATCACATGTGATGCATAGGCAACACTTGTGATGCCTTTATTCTTCGCCCGGCAATTTGCGGTAATCCGTCGACACGCCGGCAGCCCGCAAGCGTTGCTCCCAGGTACTGATAGCGCTGTGCGCCTTGTTGCGCTCGCTTTCCAACAGGTCGTTATCCCTTTTCAACGTCTCGACCTCAATGCGCAGATCGCGCGCGTACTGCTCCAGACGCTTAACCAGTCTTTGCTCATCAGCCAACCGATCACGCAGGTACGCAGATGGCCTGTAAGTGCTGCGTTGTGGCTCAGACAAGTAACGACCGTTGTCGCCCTCCGGCCATAGCTTGGCCAGCAAAGCGTCAAATCCCGGTTTTTTGCTGGTTTCCCAATCCTTCGGCCGGTGGTCGAGGTCTTCATGGGCCAACAGCCCAAGACTTAGTACGCAGCGCTCGGTATGGGTCAGGCTGATAGATTGCACGCGCTCAGCGACTTGAGCCGCTTTCTGCTCTTTACGCCGCAGCCGGAACAGCCGCTGCCGGTCAGCATTACTCATCGGGACTTTGTCAGCCGCCCCCTTCTCCACATCACCGAACATGGCCAACTGGCCATCGGAGCGCACACCGGCCAGGGCTTCGGCCAGCCATGGCCACGCCTTACGGTCGCTCTTAGCCCCGTATTCCCGGTCTATGGCAACAGCTTTTCCTTCGCCGGCCAAAGACTCCATTACCTCCGCTCGCACGGCCTGGTCCACGGTCCGTCCCAGGTGTTTAGACTCGTGCATATACTGATGCCGGAAACCGGTGCTACTGATAAAGGGCTGGTCAAAGTCAATTGCGTGCAGCTCGGCGCCGCAGTGGGTCGACATGGAATCAGGACTCATTCTGACCACCATGCGCATGCCCTCGACCTCCAACAAGAACTCACCGGCTTGTTTCCAGGCGGGCACCTGGCCAGCAGGCGCCGCGAACTTATTTTCCAGCGCCTTTTGAATGTCGGAACAGCCGAAGTGGGTGCCGCCGTTGAGCTTTATCACACATGCGCGATACACCACACTCGCATCGCTCAGAGTCTGCTCATCACCGGCCAGCATGGCGTCATGAAAGAGCGTGCGCACGCGCGATGCGCGCAATTCCAGTTCAGCCTGATCAGAAGGCAGCGCTGCCAGCGCCGCAATGAATTCCGGGCGTTCTTCGAGCGGTACGTACTGGATAGATTTCTTGCTGGCCATCGCGGGCACTCCATCAAGCGCCCCAGCCTTCCGGCCGGGGCTTCTTCCTTAGATATGGGTATCGAGCCCGGTCAAGCGGGTGAAGGCGCGTTGCAGATCCTCGGCGTAAACCATGCTTTCGCGAGCCTTTTCCTTGAAGTCCAGGCGCGCCCAACGACCGGCGATCACGTCATAGGTGTCCAGGGCGCTCAGCTCTACGCGAATCATGTTTACGCCGTCTTTGGCGAAGTTGGCCGGCAACTTGAATTGCAGGCCTTGGGCGGTGGCCACCAGCTCACGGGCGCCGGTCATCATCAAAAAGCGCCGAGCGCCGAGCTGATCAAGGATCGTGCCGGCAACTTGCTGGGCATTGGTCAAGGGCTTTGTTTGGGTCATCGGGTCAGCTCCGGTAGGGCGGCCATGGGTGAATCCCCGGCCTTGGAGCTGACTTTAAATCGACTTCGTTAATTCGTCAATTCGTTATTTCGTTATTTCGTTATCTTTTCGCTTTGGTGCCTCGGCCAAACCCGCGTAAATGCTCAGCAAGCGCCACACCGCATAGGGCATATCGGCCTTCTCAGCGCTTGCCCATTTACGAATCTTGCGCGAGTCGACCCCCACCAACATGCCTGCCTCACTACCGGACAAATCCGCCACCCTCAGCAATTCGCGAAACTCAGCCGCAGTCGGCGGCGTCCAGTCGCGAGCGTACGGTTCGAATAGACCAGGGCGATCAAGCGCCAATTCCTGGCGCACCTGATCGGCCGTCATTGAGCGCGGCGGATCGCCTGGGACTTCCAGCTGCGCCGCATCGAGACGTAGCGCCGCGCGCATGGCCTCTAAAAAATCCGGCACATCTATTTCCGTGCGTGACCCGTCACGCAGTAGCAACGCAAACATCCCTCAGCCTCCAATGCTAAACCGCCGGCAGTGCCGGCGGCCTTTCGTTATTTCGTTAAATCGTCATTTCGTTACTTTGTCCGGGCACAGCCGCACCTTAACGGAAACGCCGGCGTTCCAGCACGTCCAACCAGACGGCGAGGCCAGTATCCCCACGCGGCCGTAATCCTCGCACAAAAAATAGCCCTGGGCTTCCAGCCAGATACCTATGTCTATCAGCTGCGACCTGTCTATAACGGACCTCTTGCGAAACTCTGGCACCGCCAGCAACAGGCAGTCGCGCTGTGTACCGCCGGCAATCCGCGCATTGAGTTGGATCGCGTAACGGTCAAAAAATGCCGCCTTTAAAGCCACAACATGCGGTTCTTGCTTGGTCATCGGTTTATTCCCGGATAGCGGCCTTGGCGTGATGCCCGGCCTTGGAGCGAACCTTATTTCTATTTCGTTATTTCGTCAATTCGTTATTTCGTTACTTGGGCAAATTCGCTCGGCCGGGCCACCGCTCGCCCACCGAACCCGCCTGTTAGCGCCTGGGAGGACGCGCACCCTGAGCATGGGCAAGCCATTCGGCGTCTCTTGAATCGTCTGTAACAGGCGCTGGGGAGCTAACAGGACGGAAAAGGCCGGGAGGGAACCCCCCTCGCTGATCACTGGAGCGCTTGCGCGACCGGCTGGGCGTAGCCGGCGCGTGAAGGAGCGAAGGGACGTTGCAGGGTGCAGAGGTGTGAACCCGGGTTAGAGCGTCCCACAGCGACTGGAAGGCGCCTTGCTGACGGAACGGCGGCACGTCTGCCAAAGAGGGGTTTACTTGCCCCGCGCCTCCAGGCGCGAAGTGGGCAGGCATTCTTATTTCGCCAGTCCGTCATGCACAGTTGGCACGGTTGTTGAGCTTTAAAGCGGATCTTTAAAAGCCCTTCGGTACCAGTAGGCACCTAATCTTGCAGATATTTATAAGCCCTACAGAGGCCCGGCCGGGCTGACGACTTTTTCAGCCGGCCGCGATGCTTTGAAGGTGCATAAAGGGGCGGCGGCGGGGGGAGGGAATGGTGTTGTAGGCGCCCGGACGGGGTTTGGCGGGGTACAGGCGTGCGAAGGCACCGCCGGGCAGCGGTACGTATAGAGGGGGTCTAGGGGAGGCTGTCGGGGTGTATGGCGAAGTGCGGGTATTGCTTCGCAAATGCCTGGGAGCGTTCGCGGGCGCCGAGTTGAGGGTTAGCCTGCACAAACTCAACCCAGGCACCGGTCCAGGCTCGTTTGTACTCGACCTTATCAACCTGTTGCTTTTGCTGCTGCGCGCGCCTGGCGGCACGCTGGGCACCCTCGTGGGAGTCCTTGCGGACCTTGGCGGCCGCTTGCTCTTTGGTATAGGCAGCTTTCTGATTGGTTTGGGCTACGCCCAGGACTGTACGACGCTCTACACGCTTGCGGGTCTGCGCTTCGGCCAGCTCGTGGCCTAAGCCCAGGTCGATAAAGAAGCGGCGGCGCACATGCAACGTGACGCGCGTGATCCACTTCGTCCCCTTGTGGAAGATTCGCCGGAACTTGCGCCGCACGTAACCCGCGCGCTCCAGATCGCTCAGCAGGCGCGATAGCGTCCACTCGCGGACGCCGGAGTCCTCGCACAGCTTGCGCTGGCGGTTAACGTGCATCTTGCCATTCTTGTCCAGCCAGCCGACCACCAGTTGCGCCAGGTCGAGACGCGCGCACAGCGGGCCGATCAGCTCGGCCAGGGCGTCCCATCGTTGCTGGTAGGTACGGGAGTCGTTGATATCGTCAAAGCGGCGTAGGAATTTACCCTCTCGCTTGTCGGCTTCCTCGTGAACGCGGGCAATGGCCTTATTAAACAGGCCGCCAAACATGCGCCCCTGGTCAGGCGTGACGCCTGTTAGCCGGCGCGACTGACCTGTACGGTCGCGCAACGGCAGCTTTTTACGCTTAGGCAGAAGGTCGGGGATATCGGACAGGCCAGCGTAAGCCGCGGCCTCTACAGAGCCTGGCAGAATTTGGCTAAATGACCTCACAGGGCACCGCCAGCAGCCAGATACCGGCGCAGGGCGCGGGCCAGGGGCTGCAAATCTATACGCCCCCGCTCAATGCTGGGACGGCCTTCTATTGAGGCTTCGCCAATCATCCAAACTTCCCTAGTTGCTAGGGCTTGCTTATGCGGTGATCAGCTAATAGACTTCTACCTGCCCGGTAGTGAAGCCTTATTGTGCTGATTACCAGAAGCCCCCGTCCCGCCAAGGTCGGGGGTTTTCTTTTTTAAGCCTGCCTAAAAATTTCTAATTCTTCGTAACTGCTGTGCCCCGAAGGGCTGACGGCGCTCAGAATAACGCGCCAATCTTTGGTCGTCCACAATTAGTGTAAATTTACACTTTCCTCAGCGAAACAATAGCCTGCCGCAACGTTTCCAGTTGCAGCGCTTCCCCTGGGTGCGCTGTGTCGTCGTTGGCTTTCTGTATGCACAACAACTCGATGTAGTAATTAATCGCGTCGATAGTAGACGCTTGGTCAGTTTTGATCAAAGGGTTTGCAGAGGGTGTGTTCGACATAAGGGCTCCTTCCTACAGCAGTCATTCAAGTGCGAGTGCGACGATTCCGTACAGGATCGTATAATACTGGTTATTTAAACAGTAGTGGCGATGCGATAGCCAGCGGCGCGGGCACTTTACCCGAGGCCGGCCGGTGCCCGGCCAACCCTCCGTCGGATAAGCAACGAACCTACCGCCCAGGCGGCACAGCCCCGGTGGCCAAGACTTCGCGGACCCACCCCTGGCAGGCAGCGAGCGCCGTCAATCCCTCGTCGCCGTCTCCGGTGATGCCGATAATTCTTTGAGCATGCGCGGGGTCAAGTTCGGCGCGCGTGGCTCCATGATCCAAGCCGCCGGCGCCGGCGGCGGTCGACATTCCGGCGCTGCCGGCTCCAGCGGTAAGGAGGACTGACAGCCGCAAATCAGCAGTGGCAAGGCGATCAAGCACAAGCTGGCGAGCTTTCTTTTCATCAGTGAGTACCTTGTAATGGGTTGCTTCATCGGTCTTTATGCGGCCTTCCAGGGCCAGGCGCTGGTCCTGCTCGCGCTTGAGCTGCGCCGCCATTGCCTCTGCAATGCCTTGCGCCTTCTCGGCGGCCTTGGTCTCTTGCTGGGCCATCGCGTTACCGTAACGCCAGTCCTGAACCGACCAGGCGCCCCAGGCACCAGCGGCGGCAATAAAAAACACGGCCAGCACAGCAGCCCAGGGCCGCAGCGGCACTGGGATCAGATCGAGGGCAGACATAACGCCACCTTGGCCTTGGCCCACAGCTCCAAACGATCCTCGCGGCCGGTCTGGCCACCATTGATAACCCGCGTGATGCTGTCGAACGCGCCGGCATCGGCCAGCTCATTCAAGCCGTGATCCCACCAGAACCAGGCCGCCGACAGCGCGGCATTCCCGGGCAGCTCCAGCAGCTCCGGACGGTCGACCAGAGGCAACCCCAGGGCGTGGCCACACCGGCGATACATGTCCCGGCCGGTGATCCCAATGCAACCACGCGCCCGATAGCGGTAGCCGTCGCCGGACGCTTCAGGACCGTTGCCCATACGATTGGCATAAACCCGGTTGGCCAATTTTTCGGAGTTGCGCAAATATGCCTGGGCGTCTGCCACCTCGGCGGCGTCCACCTTGCCATTGCGGTTAAGGTCAAAGCCGTACTTGAACAGGCCCGCAACGCGCGCGGCGTCTTTGTAGTAGAGGCTTTCCGACAGTTTGGTCAGATGCTGGGACTCGTGCCCAACCTGCGCCACGAATGCCGCCTGGCGCACCGGCGACGTGATATCGAAACGGGCCATAGCCTGATTGAGAGCGGACACAAAAACGCCCGCGACTGGGCGGGCGTTCGGGAGGATTTGCAGCAATTGCTGCTGGGTGATCGACATACAGACTCCTATCAGAATAAAACCCGCACAGCGGGTATCAGGGGCACCCCTGGATCAAAGGTTTACAACCTTGCCGGGGCCGTCTTCCTTCTTCTTTTTCTTGCCCTTGGCGGTGGCCTTGCCCTTTTTCCCGCCATTGCATTCAACGCTCGTACTCCAGCCGGACTGGGTGAAAACCTGTTCCACCGAGTCCACCAGGTACTCGCCGTCCAAACCCACCTTGAAGCCCTGGGCGTTAAGGAGCCGTTCGGCAAACAAGTCAGTGCGACCTGGCATGTCCAGGCGTACGCCGGCGGTGGAGCGGTTGAAGGCGGCAAGCCTGGCTTTGGCCGCTTGCTCGGCGGCGCTTTTGTTGGGGTAGATATGCCGGTCGGTGTGGACTGGGGGCAGCCCCCCCGGGGCGTCCTCGTTGTCCAAGGTCACAACCGAGAGCTTTCCAGTGGCCTTGTCTTGGTGCTTGGTCGCCACGGCCTTATGGGTGCTCCGGTCGCCCAGCCGGAATTGCCAGCGGCTTACATCGCTGCGCGTTACGGTAACGACGCCCAAGGTTTTGCCGCTCGCGCTTTGCCCGCCCTGGCGGGGCATAACGACCAGCTTCCCGTCACCGACCTTAGCCGTACAGTCGTATTGCTTGGCCAAGCGTGTGATGAAGTTAAAATCCGACTCGCTCAACTGGTCAGTCCTGGGCACTTTGGTGGCGACCGAACATGCCGCCTGCCAGCCGTTTCTGGCCGCGATATCGCGCACGATTTCCGACAGCGGCACGTTTTCCCAGCTGCCGTTGCGAATGGTCTTACCGCTCCCGCGCATGTCGCTGGCCTTGCCCCTGATAACCAAGGTGTCCGGCGGGCCAGACAATTCCACCTCGTCCACGACATAACGGCCTAGGCGGGCCAAGCCGCTGCCGGCATACCCCAAGTAAATCTCAATGCCGGCACCGCGCGCCGGTAGCGAGACCACGCCGTCACGGTCATCAATGCGCAATTCAAACTCATCTGAATCCATCCCGGGCTTGTCCGAAGTGCGCAGCAGCAAAAGCCGATCGTTAATCGTGGCGGTAATGTCTGCCCCGTCCGCGACGATGCGAAAAGTTGGTTTCATGGGGTGATCCCGAATGACGGATAGACTCAGGGCCTGGCCGCTATAGAATTTGCGGCTGATCAATCAGCCAGTAAGGAATGAATGGATGAAACGGATTTGCCTAGTGGGCTTGCTCGCCTGGGCCGCCCTGCCCGCCATCGGCCAGGAAAAGCTCAGGATTATTGACCTGGGCGAGCCCGACCCAACGACCAGCCAGGCGCCCCGCGAACAGACGCTGGCCGCCACGGCGCCCACAGCAGGCCAGGCCCTGGCCTTCATCGAGCGCTTGAGCGCGACTGTAGAGACAGGCATGGAACAACTTAGAACCCCGCAGGCCGACCCGAACCAACGGCGCCGACAGGCTCAGGCGCTGGCCGCGCTCGAGGACGAAGCGCAACGGTTCGGCGTGCTGTTTACGCCCTTCCACAAGTGCAATGAGGCCGCAATTGACGCGGCATCAGCCTGGCAGGGGCTGATAGCCAACGACGCCAAACGCTTCGATAGCGCGTTCGACAGCTACGCCAAGGCCGAGACGGAGTGCCGGGAAGCCGCAGACCAAGGCTAGTCCCACAACATCACGACTTCTTCCCGCGCGGCCGGCAGGTCCGGCAGCACAATGACCACGCCGGCGCGGTAAGGCTGCACCTCGTCGGCAAGGCCCTGATTGGCGTCTAGCACCGCCTCCATGGTGCCGTTGAGGTGGCCATAGAAGTTATGGCAAATGGTGTCCAACAGATCCCCATTAGCCGTTCTGCATGTCGTCGCCATAGCGCACAAACTCCAAAGTAAACCCCTGCTTGCGCGGGATGCCGCCTTGCAATAGCGCGCTTTGTTCTTCCTCAATGCTCTTGAGGCACCAGTTGCCCAGGACGTGGCCATAGCCGGTGGTCAACCCCAACGGCAAAAGGCGCGACCCAATACGCCGCAACGTATCGAGCTGCTTTAACCCCCCCTTGAAGCTCGGGAAAATGGCGCCCTTGAGCGTCATTTTCTCATCGCCCATGCCTACGGCTTGCTGCGCCGGGCGCCGGCTTAAACGCTCCTGCGAAGCCCAGCGAAACTCTGTCGACCGCCGCAGCTCATCAAAGGCCGCCGTATCCAAGTTGAAGAAATACGGTTCTGCCTTGGGGTCTAGCGGCTGGATAATCAGCAGGTGCGGAAAGGGCTTAACCGCCTCCGGCGCCGGCGTCGCGTTGGTGGCAAATGCCCCCGTGGGGAAGATGTTGGCCAACGAGGGACTGACCTTGCCGGCAATTTTGTTAATCGCCGCGCCGGCCTTGCCGGCCTGCTCCTTCAGCACCCCCATACGTTCGTCAATTTGCGACGCGGCGCGGGAAGCCTTGTTGTAAGTCTCCAGCACCGTACCGACCTTTGCCTGGGCCGCGTTCACACCGCGCATCACGCGCTGAAGCTTTTCACCCACGGCCGGGCCAATCACTGGCAAACCCTCCAGCTCCGACGCCGCACCGGTGATTTCGCTAATAGCCCCATTAAGAGGCCCCATCATTCCATCGAGACTACGCCGGCCGGCCTCGCCAGTCGTGGCCAGGTACTTAAGCCCGGCCTGAAGCTGGTCTAAGTAGCCCGGGTCTTTCGTGTCTTTGTCCACGTCCCCCCCTTACCCCACGTGAGGCTCATCAAAAAGGCTTGCACTTGAAAGCTGACGGCTGATTTCTTGCCGATGGTTTTGCAAGTACGGCTCAATTTCCCGTGCCAACTGCTGGGGGTCTTTCACATCCCCTTTCACGGTCAAACTGAACGGCGCCGTCACATGTACCACCTGCTCAAACTTCGCCCGCTCTGGCTTCACCGGCGGCACCGGCTTAGGCAGTACCGCACCAGGCTTAACGGCCGGCGCCTGGGCCAGCGCTCTAACCAGATCACCCACCTCAGACCCGGCACCGTTACGCGTAACGCCCTGCCCATCAAGAACACGATCAGGCATCAAAGCCGGCGCCGGTGCGTCCCCCTTTCGCCCGCTGGCAGGCAATACCAGGGGAACCGGCAACAGCAGTGGCGGCTTGCTGGATCGCTCTGGCAGGCCGCCAGGCGCCGTAGGAGCGGTTACGCGCACAACCGGCGCAAGCGGTAGCACGGGCGGGGCGTTACGCACTGGCGCGGCGCGTAGCGGCGCTGCCGGGGCATTTGCCGGCGGCATCAGCTGGCCAGGGGCAGCATCACGCCCAGGAACAGCCTGCACCGTCGCCGGCGGCGCCATCGCCTGAACCACCGGCGCCAAAGGTCGCATAGGCGCAGCATCACGCCCAGGAACAACCTGCACCGTCGCCGGCGGCGCTATCGCCTGAACCACCGGCGCCAAAGGCCGCGCAGGCGCAGCATCACGCCCAGGAACAACCTGCACCGTCGCCGGCGGCGCTATCGCCTGAACCACCGGCGCCGGCGCGAGTGTCACAGGCGCGGCGTTACGGCCTGGAGGCGTAACGGCTTCCGGCCTCGATGCCGGCCCGGGGGCCGCGACCGGTGACCGAAGAAGCATCAACGGCCCAGGCGGGGCCACCTTCGGCGGCGCCTTGAATGACGCCGCGATATCCCCCAGCACCGGCGGGATATTCTTGCCGGCATCGGCCATCATCAGCGGCCCTGCCGCCGGCATTACTTTCGTGGCCGGGTCACTGCCAAACATGGCCTTGCCGGCATAACCGCCCAGGGCCTGGCCGCCGGTACTACCCAAGTAAGCCCCGATCAGACCACCTACCACGGTACCAATCACCGGCACCATCGAACCGATGGCCGCGCCCGCCGCAGCGCCCGCCAAGGTGCCGGCTAAATTGCCTGCCGCCTCGCCGTAACCCTCGGCCATTTCGTCGCGGGTTTCGGCGTGGTCGTAGGTATCCTTAGCCATCAACAGCGAGTCGACCGCCGCAAACACTGCTGTGCCCTTGACCATGCCGCCGGTATTCATGCCCATGTTTTGGCGCACGGGTGCAGGACGAGCCGAACCCGGGGCCGCTGTAGGCGCAGTTGCTGCCGCCCGTGCGGCTGCCGAGGGCGGCTTGCCCTTCTTGGTTTTCTTGCGACGCTTACTGTCGCCGGCATCCATGCCAGGGCCATCAAGCCCACCGACCGGCATATTGGTCACGATTACGCGCTGGGGGATGTTTGGATCGCCGCCGCGCAGCCCACCACGGGCGATATTCAGCAGCCCCCGGCCGATCTTCACGCTGTTGACGATGCCCCGAAACCCGATAAGCCCGGCAGTGATCGCGGCGACGCTGGAAACCACCTTGGGCGACTCATCGCCCAGCGAACTAAGCCCACGCCCAACCCAGGCCAGGCCATCCGCCACACCGTCCGTCATCGGGCGGAGAGCGTCGCCAATCATGCGCATAGAGTCGTCCATGCTCTGCGCCATCTCAGCCCACTTCTGCGCGGACGCCTCCCGGCGCTCGGCCAAGTTCTTGTCCAGAATGCCCGTGGCTGACTTGGAGTCGTTCTTGAGCTGTTCATACAGCGCTTTATTCTGCGTGTAGGCCGTGAGGGCGGCTTTCACTTGCATGTCGGCAAAAATATCGCCGGTTCGCAATGCCTGCTCCAAAGCGTCAATCATTGCCTTGGCTTTTACCGGGTCGGTCTCCTTGTTGATTTTCGCGGTAGCCTCGGCCATCGCCTTGGCTTTCGCCGGGTCCGTCGCCGCGACGTAGCGCTGGGCAAGCGCCAAACTCGCCTCCAGGGTCGACATGCCCTTTTGCAACCCTGTTTGCATGGACCCCTGATAGTCGATCCCGGCCTTCTTGTAGGCCGTTACCGTATCGCGGGCGCCGATTTTCTCCATCCAGTTTTTCAGGTTGTTCGCCGCCTCATCGGCACCGCCTGCAGTTTTCATCTGCACTTGCAGCATCGCGCCCAGCTGCGTCACGGCGTCCATGCCAGTAATGCCCAGCTTGCCCATGCCTGCCAGCATTTCCGGCGCCCATCGGGCCATGTCGCTGGCCTCGAAACTACCGGCCTGGCCCTGATAGGCGATGGCCTCAAGGGCTTGTTGCATGACCTTGGGGTCGGTGATTTTGGCGTTTTGCCCCAAGGCGTTGATCATCTTGGCGGTGTCTTCCGCGCCCGCCCCCTGGCCCACGACGAACTTGGCAGCCGTAGGCGCATACGACAACGCCTCAGCCAGATCCATCCCCGCCCCAACCAGGGAGTTCACCACCTGCGCTACTTCATTGCGCCCCATCCCCGCGTCACGCGAAGTCTGCAAAATGGTTTGAGACATTTGCTTTTCTTGCGGGGCATTGGCAATGCCCGCCTTGATCGCAATGTCCCGAATGATTGCGCCATAGTCAGCGCTGACCTTCGTAGGTACCGCCACAGCAGCCGAAAACCCCACCGCCTGCCCGACAGTGCTTTTCATGCCCTCGCGGCCGGCCTGGATTTGTTGGTGGCCCAGCGCTTTCAGCTCAGCATTGCGCGCCGTGCGCCCCAACGTCTGATAGGCCTTTTCCAGCCGGCCGACTTCGATGCCCTGTTTCTTGAGGCTGGCCAGGTTGGCGTCAAGCTTAGTCAGCAGGGCGCTTGCGCCCTTTTCACCCGCCAGGTGCGCCTTGCGCCATTCCTCACGAAGCCGGATCGTGTCGCCAATGGTGTTTTGAAGCACCCGGGCTTTTGCCCCGGTCGCCTCCAGGCGCTTTATGCGGCTTTCAACGTCCTTGAACGCCGAACCTACGGTGGAGCTGACAGCCCCACCAATGACGATACCAAGCGCTAATTTGCTTGCCATGTGCTTGCCCTATGCGTCGGGTGGCTCGATAGCGGCTCAATCCGTGAGCCACCACACCATGTCTGAAGCCGGCATGTCCAACAGCTCAGCGGCCGAAAAATGCAACTCAGCCGCCAAGCGTTTGGCCATCATTTTCAGTTGCCCGGCATCACACCCCGACTTCGTTATCCAGACGAAAATAGCCTTCCTGAAGGCGCTTGTAGTCCACCGTTTTGATAGCCCCCAAGTCTTTCTCCCCGATCTCGGTAAGGCTGCACAGCAGGTTGACTTCCAGCTGCTCCTGATCGCCGTTAGAGGTGGCACCAGCGGCACGCAGGTCGCGCAAGCACGGGGCGCGCATCACGATTTTGTCGCGCTTCATGCCGTCGACATCAAGCGGATACTTGAGCGTCACTACCGCGCCCTCTGCCGACAGTGTCAGCCACTCGGGCAATGTATTTGGATTAGTTACTTTCATGTTCTTTTATCCTTAAAGGGCCAGGGCGCTGCGGATTGCGGTGTATTGGTCAACACCGTTGATAACCCGCACACAGGCCACGGGGTCGATTTCGTACATCACTCGGCCGTCAATTTCCAACTTGTAGTAAGTGACGGCAATCGAGTGCTTCAGCTCGGCTTTTTCACCGGCTTTCCAGTCCCCCATGTCCAGCTCTTTGATCATCCCGCGCACAGTCGCAACGACTGGAGTAATGCGGCCCTTCTCGCCTTTGAAGGCCCCACGAAACACCGCATTACATGCGGTCTGATCAGCGAGCCCCACGTACTTCATGGACTCGCGGCGGACGCCGGTCGTGACAAAGCCGGCCTCCATCTTCTCCATACCCATATCCATTTCGATGGAGCCACCCATGCCGCCGCCGCGATACTCGTCGGTTTTCACCACGATCTTGGGGAGGGTCATGCTTGGCACGTCACCGGAAAAGCTGATGCCGTCCACGAACAGGTTGGTATTCACCAATACTTCAGGAATCATTGAGCGGCCTCCTTAGGCGGCAGTGTCGAGGACTTCGGTCAACCATTGGTTGGTGACTTCAACGCGGAAATTAGGGTTTTCGGCCGGTGGCACATCGGTAAACCGGATGTTCCAGAACACCTTGCCTTGCTCCAGCTGGCTCGCCGTGTTCAGTTCGGTATCCGCATAAACTTCGAAGTTGATCACCGCACCCTGATTTTTCAGGTCACGCATAAACGCCTGAAGCCCTTCGGTCACGTCGCTGATGTAGGTCTTGGTAATACTGCGATCCACTGCCCATTTATGGCCTGCCAGAATCGCGTCCATGACGATATCGACGGTGCGAACGCGGGTAACAAAGGCCCACTTCGGATCACTGGAAAGCGTGCGGTTGCCCCACAGGCGGTAACCATCATCGCGAATGATGGTGGCGATATTGGCGTTATTGAGCAGGTTGGCCCGGCACGTTTCATCACCGTCCAAAAACTCAATAGGGCGGGTGGTACCGGTGATGCCCACGAATTCCTTGTTGGACGGCGACGCCCAAAACCCGTACTCGGCATCCGTATACGCGAACATCCCCGCCGCCCAGGCGGAGGCCGGCGAATCAATGGTTTTACTCGCTACGGTGTCGAACTGCTGAACGCCCGGATCTACCATGTAGACGCGCTTGCTGCCGAAGTTCTTGGCGTACTCCATGGCCGCCTCGTCGGTCGTATTAGGACCGTCAACAATGGCAATAGCGCGCAGCTTCGTTGCCAACCCATCCATGGCCGTGGCCACTGCTTGCGTGGCGGAATGACCCGGGGCCACCAACAGGCGCGGCTGGGCGTTGAACCGGCTCTTGCCATCCAGCAGCGCCTGTAGGCCTGTACGCTTACCATCGGCCTTCACGCCGCCGATGATGGCCGAGGTTTGCAGCGCAACGTCCTCAAGCTTGGCGACGCCACAGGCGACAATCACGGCCTTGGAACGGGTGAAGATGGCTTTAGCGGCACGCGTGATAGCGGAGTCAGGCCCAAAGGCAGCCACCGCTTCGCTTTCGCGGGTCAGTAGTACCAGGTCGCCAGGCTGCGCGGAGAATTCCGGCGCCACGGTGAAGGTGTCCACCAGGCCGATAATGGACGAGGACGGCAGCGCAATAGTGCGCGCGCCGGTGTCGACCAGCGTTACGGTAACGCCGTGAAAACGACTTGTAGAAGGCATAGGCCCAATCTCCAGACATGAAAAAGCCCCGCACTGGCGGGGCTTCAGGGTTTTAGCGAGGAATAAAAAACGCCCCGACAGTGCGGGGCGTTATTGGATTTGCTGGTCTATCCATTCAGGCTTACCTGGCCGGAATTCCTGGGCTGGGAATTTCGGGGATTGCGGCCAGTCGCGCAGGGCTTGAACGTAGTCCAGAAGCTCGCCCGATTGCTCCACGGTTAGAGTGGTAGAGCGCGCCGCATCCACCTCGTCCCGGTGACGCTCACGCAACCATTTTACGCTTTCAATTTCAGCGTCACGCCAAGCCCTTTCAGCAGATGCAAGCTGTTCAGCAGTTGGCCCTGGATACCCCTGAAGCTCAGGCTGACCATTTTTTGCACGACCGATAATTTTCCCCAGCGACCTTTCGCCAAATAGCTCAGCGTGAGCTTCTTCTGAGATTTCAATTCCGCCATTGTTGGTCCTATCAAATGCGAAACGCTTATCGGCTTCTATCCACTTTGCGAACATTTTCAGTTCTCCACATTAAAATCCAAACGCGACCCAAGAGAAGCCGCCATTCGTTGGCGAGCCCACATTAGATACAGCGTTAGTCAAGTAGCCATTAAAGCCTGTGCGCGTTGGAAGACCAGCTTGGCATATTAGTGGAAACGGGGCCCCCCCAGCGCCCATATAAGTGGCTACAACGCTAACGCATGCGTTTGGGAATGCTTCCGAATATGTAATACCTACAAAGCCATTGCTGTCTGTTACAGCATGTCCCGCCTTAATAGTGAATCCAGTAGGGAGTGCCTGGGTCGCGGTGTTAAAGTCGAAGGCAGATCTAAATAACTTCGAAGATCGCAATGTTTCACTACCGCAATGACCGCGCCAAACATTACCTTCACGAATCAGTATCACGTCGCCTCCAGGCGACATCGTGTATGGCACAGGAACGGCAAGATTGTTCAGCGCAAGCTGATCACCATCGGCGACGGCGATCTTTGAAGTAAGTGAAAACGGGGCAGCCGATATCAGATAGGCCGATCCTTCTGGAACCGTGCCCGTCGGAGGAAGCGTTGCCAGCACACCGGCCGCAAGCTCAAGGCGCATACCTACGTCATCACCAGTCAATAAACGACTCTGACTTACCCCGAGGGCTCCGGCGAAGCTTCCGCGCGTCCTCATTACAAATTCCGCGGTAGCTAACTGTTTGCTATTTGAAAATCGCGGCGGTGTTTCTGCCCTTGGCGCCCCAGTGAATACCGGTGAATTTAGAGGCGCCATTCCAGCCAAAATATTCTGAAATTTTAGCGCGGTAGTGCCCAACACAATGGGTGCATCAGTGACCAACTGCCATTGACTGTCAGCATTAATTACACCCCGCTCCACGCTTACCAGCAGTGATGGAGTCACCTTATCGCTGGTATCCGCATCAACCGAACGCACCCAGCTATCAGGCCCGACTACGTACAATCCGTTATCTCTTGCCTGCGCCGGCAGTTGATCTTTAACCAGCACTCTCGAACCCGCAGGCGGCACGTAACCGTCGATTTCCTGAACGCCCGCCAGGACCACGGGGCCCGTGGTAGCGACCAATACCGACTGCTTAAAGTCCAGTCTGTTGATCGCACCCGCCACCGAGTCATCAACATACTTTCTAGTTGCTGTTACGACAGAAGGGTCTATCAACAACACAACGTTACTAGAACTCTTAACTACAAAGTTCATTCGCAAAACTTGTGTCTTACCCGACCCCTGGGAAAGCAACGATTTATAGCTCGGCGCGCAATTGGCTACGGCAACCAAATCACCGTCCGAATCAAAAAGGCCCAATTCGCGAATCCAGAAACCACCCTCATCGGCCGGGATAATCTGCTCAGCCACAAGGATGCCGGGGTTGGCCGGATCAGGCCCCAGGCTATTCAACGGCGCCCGGCGGCGCTCATTAATTAGCGTTTTCTGCAAGCGATCAGGAATTGGGTTAGTGTCGTTTGCGTCACCCACGGCCATATGGGTCAGCTTCCACGTTATCAACCCCGCATCGGCTTTAACTTGCTTAGCCTCACCCACTGCCGTAAGCAGGGCGAAAAACTGCGTATTAACATCAATCATTGGTATACATCCAATTGGTCTATGGAATGTTCGCGCCCAGGAACACCGACATAACAGTCAACCGAGATAAAGGCAGGCGCCGGGGGATAAACATCAATTTCATCTATGGAGTACTCACGGCCGCCGCCGCCGATAACACCCGACACCTCAATATCCCGAAATACCGGCGGGTAAACATCAATTACGTCACCTTCATAGGCCCCCACGAAAACATTGATAGGCCCGGTGCTTTCCAGGCTGATCGCCAGCCCCGTCAGGTGCCGGCCCACCGGCTTGGCGTCATCAATCAGCCTTTCCAGCTCGGCATACATTTCTTCGGTAATGCCGGTTTCCAACACGCCGACCTTTAAAGCAAATGTGCCCGGCACCCCCATGGGCGTGGTCTCGTACCAGTGCTGAACGTCGATCAGGTACCCAAGCGGCTCAACGACGCGCCGCAGGGCACCTACAGTGCCCTTGTGGGCATGCACAAAGAACGATGAACGAATAACCGAGCGCTTGACCGCCTCCGACCAGTTGTTATCCCAGCGGTCGACTGACCAGGCCCAGGCCAGAAGCGGCAGATAGTCCACCGGGCATAAGTCCGGGTTGTAGAGCGTGCGCAACGGTATATCGGTCTTGCCATCCGTAGCGGCTTCTATAGCGCGCTCCAGAAGCGTGCTATTGAGCGGCAGAAGACTTTGCATGTCAGTCCCCCAGCTTTACAGTTACGTCCGTGCAGTAAGCCGCCTGAGCCTTGGTAGGCCGTATGTCTTCCCACCCCGGCAACTCCACGCGTCTGACCCCATTGATATGCAGCTGGGCGTCGATCCCCGAGCGCGCCACTTCAACACCCAGCCGGCGCCGAGGGTTAACCCAAGCGTTCAGGCGCCGCTTCGCCTCAATCAGAAGGCTCTCGTTCTCGGAACCGGCGCCCTCCATGTGCAAAATCGCGGTAATGCGGTAATTGATTACCTCGGCGCCTTGCACAAAGATTCTGTCCGCCACCGGCAGAAGGTTGTCTTGGCTTAGGTAGGCCTCCACTTGCTTGAGTAGCGCCTGATCAGCCGTGCCGTCGCCATTCAGGTGCTGCACAGTGACCACCACCACCGCCGGCGTGGGGCTTTCGGCCGTAGCGTCTCCCACCAGCGCCGAGGCGCTACGCGCATGCTGGATGTAACTGTTACGCGAGCCGGCCGTGGTCAGCCCTTCGAAAGCCGCTTGCGCGCGCTCGCGCAGCGCGTCATGGGACTCCATGACTTTCGGCGTTGGGGGAAACGTTGTCAGATCCTGGGCCTGAATTACCAGGCGCTGAACGTTGACGTTCGCGGCCAGCTGGTCAAGGTCGCCGCCTTGGGCGTATGCCAACAACAGGGCCTTGGCGGCATCGTTTACCCGGGCGCGCTCTTGCACACGGCGATACGCGCCCAACTCCAGCAACTTAACTACCGGATCGCTCTCAATCGAAGCGTTCCAGTTTTCGCCCATAAACTCGCGAAACGTCGCTAACTGCTCAGCGTATATTTCCTCAAAGTCCAGGGGTTCCAGCACCTCAGGTACCGGCAGCGTCGACAAATCCACGGTACTCATACCGACACCTCAAGTAAGTGGCTTTCGCCCAGGTATTCGCCTTTCAGTTCCAGCGTTATCTGGCCGCCCACAACCGCCGTCACCCGCACCCCTTCAAGCTTCAGCTGCGGCAACCAACGCCCCAGGGCGCGCGCGGCTTCAGCCTGTACGGCGCTTTTCCAGCCGCCGGACACAGGCAAGTCGACGTAGCGCCGGAGCTTGCTGCCGTACTCGGGACGTTGGCGGCGACTGCCCAAGGGGGTGGTTAGACAGTCCTCAATGCACTGGCGCAAATACTCGATGCCGGAAATGATCTGGCCGGTACGGCGATCCATTCCCATCATCGGGCGTTACTCCTTGATCAGTTCAAAATCTGGATGCTCAGCCAGCCACTTCAGAGCCGGCTCATCGTCTGCCGTTACGGTAACGGTGAAGGCTTCCACCGGCAGCGCGCGACCGTCCTGCAGGATGCACATGCGCGTTCGATACACCTTGTCGCGGTACCGCACCTTGGCGCTGTTTGGCGGGGCGTTCTGTTCTTCGGTGTCGCCTTTGAGTGGCTTGGCCATGTTTCCTCCGGACATAAAAAAACCCGCACTGGGCGGGCTGTTGTGGATGGGTGTATTAGTGCTTGTGGTTCGGGGTGTTGCCCGTGGTGTCGATCACTTTCCCAAGGCCGGTAATGTCCCCAGTGACCAGCAAAGGGCCGTCAACCTTGACCGCGCCTATCAAACCGATATCACCGGCCGTTACCGTAACGCTGCTATCTGTCACCACGGCCGAAGCACCGCCGACCGATATAGTCACCGTGCCGCTGGGCAAGGTGATGGTGTAGGACTTGGCCTGCCAGTCGTAGACCAGCGAACCGCCATCAGCAAACCGCCACACCTCCACATGATCGCGGTTATCCGGTGGAGCGCCGGCGTTGCCGTAAAGCCCTGGAATAAACGTACCCTGGGCGGCCTCACCGCTGGGACTGAACAACACGCCCTGCTCTCCCAGGCTAGGCGAGCGCCAGTGACGAGCCTTGCCGGCTGCCAGGCTATGCCAGCGCACCCAAGCGCTGGTCCAATCCCCATCCGAAACCCGACACGCCGGCGGCGATGCCGCCAGGTCGACCGCGACCACATAGCAAGGCTTGAGCATTGCCGCGAGCATGCGGTCATGCTGGGCCAGGGCGTAGGCACTCACTCGATATCCTCCGGCGCAACATACTGCTGTTCGCTACCAGGCCCAATATCGGGGCTGAAACCGAACACCAAGGAGCCAGGTGGCTCATCTGGCCAAGGCCAATCCGTGTCACCGAGTTCAAAGGGTTGAATCCACTGAACCGACCACATGACAAACTGCTCAAGTTCCAGCGTGGGGGCTTCTGGCTGCGCGTGTACCTGCTCCGGGGGGCCGGTAACAAAATCCACATCCCACCACTGATCCTTTAGCACGGTCATCATCTGGCCAGCCAAGATAGCGGCCTGGAGCGATGCCTTGGGGCGGTCTGCCTCCACCAGAATGCAGGACTGAAAACGGCCAATGACCGCCGTTTTCCCCTCCCCCCGATCCAGGCCCGGAGCCATATCAGTGATCCCGTACAACAGCGCCGGCGTCATCACTTCGGCGCCCAACTCCGGGAACTGCTCTACATGCACCACCTTGGGCATGCGCTCGCTGATAATGCGAGTGATCGCATCATGTAATGTCGTCAGTTCGCTCATTGGACACACTCAATACCAAGTCGACCATGCCGGAACCATCGGGCTTCAGACGGACAACTTTGTAGCGGCCACCACCCAGCAGCGCCGGCAGCTCAATGGTTAAATGATCGCCTTTTTTGACGCCCTGGACGTCGACCACGCGCGCGGTAAGCGTGGGTTCCAACACCTCGTCGGCGTTGATTGCGCCACCCAATCGCGCCGCACCTGTCTTACCGCCGCCGATTTCAGCACCGACAAAGGGCGAGGCGAACGCGCCGGAAATAGGCCGACCATCCGCGAGGGTCACAGGATCGCCAAGACGCTCCACCAGTAGCGCGTCCATGCGCTCAGCCGTGGCCCGAAAACGGGGGCCAGGCATTACTGGACGATCAACACGTCGGCGTAGCCCGCGACGGAATCGCTCAACAGCTTGCCGTAAGGGGCTGAATCAGCAGTACCGGCCGGCACCAGGGCCCCGGCTTTGACGCTGGCCTTCATACCAGCCTTCAAGGCTGCATCCGCCGGCACACTCCAACAGCCGCCCGTGTGATACACGATAGGCACGCCCTTGACGCCACTCTGAAGCGGCATAACCGCTAGATCGTTGATTACTTGCGGAGTGCCCGCGACAGAGCCGCCAGTAGGCGCTGGCAGCGTCACAGTGGCGCCGCTGCTTACATGATTGGTAGACATGGCAATTCTTCCTTTCCAGAAACAACAAACCCCGCACAGGGCGGGGCTCTCCGATAGCCAGCGCGTTACGCGCCGACAGACTTATTCAGGCCGCGCGCATCGAGCGCTGAAACGCCGGCATCAATGCGCACCTTGGTAGCGATACCGTCGCTGGTAAAGCCTTCCATTTGGTCGATGTACGGCACGTCGACACCATCGAGATAGGCCACCTCGATAGTGTCGCTGTTCTGCTTGCCAGCCAGGTACCAGGCCGACGACGACGCGTCATCAAGGCGCGGATCAGAAATAACCTGCGCAAAGTCCTTCATGGGGTTAACCACGCCGGCGTTGACCTGGGCGTTCGGCACCGAGGCCGAACGGATCAGCTGATTGGCCTTGTCTTCCAGTGCCACGGGGCACAGCAAGAAGGCAGGACGAATATTCAACGTCCGCGTCTTGTCGCCCTCCTTGGCCGCCTTGGTCTTTTGCAGCGCCATGGCCGTTTTGGCGGTACTCATCGCTTCGATGGACAGCGCCGAAGCGTTACCGGTAAACAGGTTTTTGCGCGACGCATCGAACAGCGGCTTTCCGTCTTTCATCTTGCCGTTGTTGGTCAGGGTGTCGTACACCAAGTCACCAATGGTCGCGCGGGCCGCTTCACCCATCAGCCGCGGAATTGCGCTCAACGCGTCGAGGTCATCGTTGATAATGGCCTGGCGGTTAATGCTGAAGATTTCGCCGTAGGTGGCCAGGCGGATGGTTTCGCCGCTGTCACCGAGGGTGATGTACTTGTATTCCGCCCCTGGGCGCACTTCGCGCAAGGTGGAGAACGAACCCAGGCCCACGCGGTTAGCGACCTTAAAGTCACTCAGACGGCCCTTCTTGGTCCACAACTGGTAAGTTTCCTCGGCCTGCTCCCAGCCTTGCAGCAACGACCGGTGGGACGCATCCAGCAGGATGTTACCGAAGTCGCTGGAGTCGTGAGTAAACGCCAGGCCAACCATGTCCATCGGGCGCAGGCTCGCCACGCCGATACCGCGATCAGACAACGAGGCACGGGCCAGTTCGCGCAAGGTCATGTGGTTGTAAGCGTTATCCGCCTCGTTTTCCTCCATGCCGAGGCGGCCATACAGCGAGGCGCGCACCCCGTCACCCACGATATTGCCGTTGCTGACGTGGCCAGGGTGTCGCTGGCTCGCGGTCGGGGTGGTTTTCTCACCGATGGCGGCCAACAGCTTGGCGTTCGCCACTTCTACAGTACAAGCGGTGTCACCCAGGCAGGTATCACGCAACGTTTCGTGGCCGGCAAACGATGCAAAGGCCGCGCTGATTGCGTTACGACGCGAAGCTTCGACCGCAATGCCCTGGGCCAGAATCTGCTCCGGGGTCAGCGAAGCGTTGGCCACCGGTTCGACAACAGGCACCACCGGCGGGGTCGACACAGAGTTACGCGGGTTCATCAGGTTTTTCATATGCGGGGGCATGCTGGTGTACTCCTCCAGGCGTTTCGAATTTAGTTGAGCGGCCGCCTTGATTGGCTCTAACACTTGGTCTGCGAAGCCGGCCGCCACCGCCTCGTTTCCGTCCATCCACGTAGTCACCTTGAGCAACGCCGCGATTTCATCGACCGATTTGCCCGACTTACGCGCATACGCCTGAACTAACGCGCCCTCGACCTTATCGAGTAAGTCGGCGTACTCGCGCATGTCATCGGCGTCACCAACCTGCCCACCCCAAGGCTTGTGAATCATCATCATGGAATTGGCCGGCATGTAGATCACATCGCCCGCCATCGCCACAACGCTGGCCATGGATGCGGCCATGCCGTCGATGTACACCTCTACACGGGCAGAGTGCCCCCGCAGAATGTTGTACATGGCCGTACCGTCCATCACGTCACCGCCACCGGAATGGATGCGGAGATTGATTTGTGACACGTCACCGAGCGCGGCCAGATCGCGTGCAAACTGACAGGCCGAAATACCCCACGCGCCAATGTCGTCATAGAGCATCACTTCGGCCACCCCACGGGACGCGGCACGAATTGAATACCAGCTTTCTTCGGGCTTATTGGTCGGGCTTATCGACGCCCGTGGCCGCATCAGCGGCCCGTTGTTTTTCGTCATCATTGGGCTGATTCTTCCCGTAGATTTGGTGGTAGTAATCGGAGCTGAATACCAGCCCGTCCTTACGGTTCGCGGCGACTTCCGCCGTGCGCGACGCCTTAAGCTCTGAAGGGTTGCGCTGCCGCGAACGGACCACTTCGGCCTCATCAGCAAAGCCGGCCTCAACCAGCAGTTTCCAGGCCGTTGCCTCATGCACCGGGTTAATCCAGGGCATCACCGGCCCCTGATAGAACGCGCCGTAAACCGTTCGTGGATCTACGCCGGAAGGCACGACCAACTGGCCGCTCATGATCGCCATGCGCAGCCAGTCCCGATAAACCGGACGGCACCAGTAGTCGATGAACTCGTGTTGCAGCAGGTCGTAACCTAACTGCCCCTCCACCAGCTCCTGGCGTTGCGCCGAATAGGTGCCGTCATAGCTGCGCGCCACGCTGGAGTAAGTGCTACGGGAGCCGGCCGCCACGGCCTTCAACTGGCCATTACGGAACCCCTCTAGAAACGGGTTAGGCCGGTTGCTTTCAATCATCCCCACATCTTCACCAGGCAACAGCGTGTCGATCACGATGCCCGGCGCGATTGGAAACGTGCGCTCGGCGCGAACTTCGCCGCTTGCCGGCGGTACAAAGTCCTCCGGGTTGCCCTTCTTGATATACATGGCCAACGCGGCGCTGATACGCGCTGCCACGCGCTCGCTTTCCTCGTAGTCCTTGATATCCGCCAGGCGGATCAGCACCGCATGCAACAGCGGCTGGCCACGGTTTTGGCCTATACGCTTGCGGTGCGCGATATGAATCATCTGCTCCACCGGCACGCGCTTGGTGTTCTGCGAAAAGTTGCCGGTCAGGTCGCCCGGGTGACTTTTCAGCAGGTGATACGCTCGCACCCGGCGCCATGCATTGCGCTCGATACCCTGGACAATGCCTGTCGAATGGTCGGTGTATTCAACGGGCAAATAGTCCGGCTCCAGCAGCTCCAGGGCGAAGGGCACGCCGTGCAGATGGTCATAACCAGGCACCTTGCCCATCAGCTTCTGTGCCAACGCTTCGCCGTCACGTAGCCAGGTTCGACACACCAGGCGCTCCATCTGCGGCCGTGTCAGTTCGCCGGAGGCTTCAGGCTTCAGCGACCACTCGCCCCATAGCGTCTTGATCGCGGCCGCAAACTCCACATGCACGGCGCCGTCATAACCGAGCGGGATAGGCTCCACAGCGATGCCTGGCCCGCCAACGACGCGTTCCTCCAGGCGGTCGAACAGGCCGGTCACAATGTCGTGATCTTCATCCAGCTTCCGGCACTGCTCGCGCAATGACTTCAGCGTGCGCTGCAACGAAGCGTCAGCACTGCGCGGCTGCTTTTTCGCCTTGTGCGTGCGGGTAACAGTGGCGGCTTCAAAGGCCATAATCACGTTACGAGCCCGCAGCCGCTCGGCCACCATCCCCGGAAATAGCGGCGCTAAAGCTTTATCCAGCAGGTTCAATCAAACGCCGCCAGGGAATAACCCGGGCGCCCTCCGCGCTGCACCTGGGCCAATCGGCGCTCCCATTCCTGGCGGCCCTTGATGATTGCAGGCAGATCGGACATCACCACGCGCCGGCCGTTGAAAGTAACGTCTTTCCCGGCCAACACGTCCGCTTCGGCTTGCAGGTATTTATCCAGCATGTCCTGGGGATTCAAAGCCATGCGTTCGCTCCTGTTTCAATCCAGCCGCCGGCGGCTGGCTGGTGGTCTGGTTGAGGTTGGATCGCCACCGGGGCCTGTTCCTGTTCCGGCTCCGGCTCGGCGTGCGGGGCTTCTAACGCTGGGGTTTCGTCCTGTTCGTCCGGATCGTCCTGTTCTTCCAGCACCTCCCAAACACCGGTCGCCGGGTTGAGGGTGGCCAGATACTCAAGGTCGAGGCCGAATTTCTCTTGGCTGATACGTAGCGCTGCCAGGGCATACACAAAGCAATCGAGCGCTTCGTTACGCTTCTTGCTGGCATCCCAGCGAAGCACGCGGCGCCCTCGGGCCATGATCCATTTCTTGGTTTCGCTGGTGAGCTGCTTCAACTCGTCGCCGTCGCAAATCAGGTCGTCTGCCGGGAAGTGAATCAGCCCGGGGACCGGGCGCTCGCCGTCCGGCTGGAGCTTGAGGCGGTTGTAAATCACCTCTTTGGCGTTGTCGGTACCGACTTCCGTAAGGTAGGTCTTGGACTTCTTTTCCTTGCGCCGTGGGAAGCTCGCAATCGGCTTGCCGTAGGTGCTGGCACCAAAAATCGGCACGACCCAATGCACCCCATGCTTGCGGCTTTCCGCCCGAACATCGTCCGAGTGGTGGCCGCCGGAGTCCCAGCACCAACGCTCTACCCGCATCCGCATACCGTCTGCACGGGTATGCAACTTATGCAGCTCAAGCCCAACCTTACGTTTAAGGACTGCGCTGGATGGATCGCCGTACAGGATGCAGCGGTAAATCAGCCACGATTCCTCACCGGCGCCCCAGCCCCAAACCCGCAGTTCATAACGGTCATCCTGGGTATCTATCCCGCCTGTCAGCGCAACGACACGGGCCGGCACCTTGGCCGCGTAAACCTCACGCCGCCCGTACAACAACTCCCAATCGACTTTCTCAGTCAGGTCTTCTTCCCACGGCTCGCCCAGTGTGGTGTTTACAAAGGTCTTGAGCTTGCCCCGGTCCTTACCGGCCTTGACGCGCTCGTCTGCGATCTTCACCCAAGTGGTGAATGTTGAATAAATCGTCCAGATATGGAACGTCAGGCGGCGCGGTGTACGGATAGGCTTATCATCCGCCCCGAACCACTCCATGCTGTCGCGGGTCCAGACGCCGGTTTTCTCGCAGATATAGCGGCCAGTGCGTGATGCCTCGACCATCTGGTAATGCTCAAACGCGCAGCCATTGC
>NZ_CP162586.1:0-2674 GCF_044218845.1 Pseudomonas sp. B16120 | reverse complement strand
TGCTTGCAGAACGTCGCGCTATGCAGCCGTACCTTGCCCACGGTGAAGTACTCCCGGAAATGCAGGTAATTACCACAGCTGGCAAGGCTAGCGGCAGTCTTGATGGTCGCTTCGGACGGGGTCTTTCGGAGATGTTCTAGCATCGCCTGAGACCTTGTGTGAGCCACGCCGTAGCGTGTTATTCTCTCGTCCAGAAGCCTAGCTTCGTCAGCCCCTGTGAACTCCCCGCCTGCCAAGTTGGAAGAGTTCTCAGGGGTTTTTTTATGCGCCATTCATGGCCCCCTTATTCGTGGGGCCGAGCATAGCACCTGCTAACACATTGTTTCTATGTATCAAGTAAAGCAGGGACTCGCCAGCCTCAGAACCGCGCAAAGCCCCGGAATCCGGGAGCATCAGCAGAAAAACAGCGATCAGGGACAAAACATCCTTACGATCCAGCTCGATTGAAACCCTCATGCCCAGCTCCTCAGTGGTGATGGCAAATTTTCTCATCACGACCAGGAACATAACGGGCGAGGTTTGCGCCTCCACTCCAGAGCCAAAAAACGAAGGAGTCTTCGGTAAAGTGGGGGTGTAACAGCACCCCACAGGATCCGGGAGGGGGGTGAAGAACATTTCGCAATACTACCCAGAGCGCCAAAAGCAAAATCAACAGCACCCATGCTGGGGGCCTCCGCTCCCGGCCGGTGGCCAGGAACAGAGCGCCAGAGGGTGATTTGATCAGCGAAGGGTCAAGGGTTCGCTCCGCCCGGGACTCCGTTCGCCGCGACGGTGAAGCGAGTCACGACGAGCCGGGGTCGCGGCCCCTGACCTGAGGAATTTCAACGGTGGATGGACTGGCCTCGATCGGAGTACGGGAACCTGTTCCCGTATGGAGGTCGAGGGGACAAGCGCAGCGCGTCAGGCCTCGGCGGCCCTTGTTCGTAAAGCCATCACTTGCGTGGCTGACAAATGGCGAAGCTCAGAATTGGAAAAAACCAGGTCAGCCCTCAACCACCTGGTTTCTTCGTCCCACTGGGCCAAATTGTCTATGAGAAACCTATAACGACCTTGATAAGCCTCCGCAAGATCCTCAGCAAGGGCCCTGTAAGCCTCTCCAGGCGTTTTTAACGCCAAATACACTGCATCTAGCACGGGGTCTGGTTTCGTTGCTCTGCCGACTTCCTGCGCCTTTTTGATGGCATATGCGTTGTATTCCTCTGCGCCAGTTTCGGGATCATCTGCTGGATTACCTGGGCAAAGTTTGTCCTCCCATGGGAGGACATAGGAGGCGCGGCCCAGGATGAACTGCAGGACGTAATCCGAAGGTATGGCGAGACGCTGCATGAGGAATTTTCCTAGACGAAAATCGAATGATAGCGCAGAGGGCTTTGGGCAGCGAAAGCTGCTTCCAGAGCGGCCAAAAGCCGCTCTGATAAACCGGCGTCGAAGACGACGGAAACAGCCTGACAGACGCCACCCGAGCCCACGAGGGGGGTGAGGAAAAATGGCCCCCAGGCCGAATTTTTCCGTTCTGCCCTGGTGCAGCCCGTCCAGGGCGAAACCAGGGTGCGAAGCATCCGGCCGCACCGCTTGCGTGCGCGTCAGGTGAAACCGGACCAACCTGGTTTCGAGCCGAAGCAGCAGAGGGAGGGACGGAGTCCCGCGCCGATGCGTCGCGCAGTCTCAGAAAGCGGGTTGGTCCGGCTTTGCCGGGCGCGCACGCGGGTGAATTTTCGAGACAAGCCCGTCCAGGGCGCAGGGGAGGAAAGAGGGTGGCGGATCGCGCAGCGATTCAGAACCCTGAAGGCCTTCCGGGGCGCTCCCCCGGGAGGTTTGGGCGGCCCGGAGGGGCGGCCACGGAGCCCCGCAGGGGTGACGGCATTTTGCTGTTGGGTTCTATGTTTTTGGCTCTTGGCGGTTGTATTGCAGGTCCTATTGTTGGGCCTATTGCCGCAGCAATAGGTGAGCCATAGGAGCGGCAATTTCAGGGAGTGAGGCAGGCAGGCGCTACGCTGTCGCCTGCCCTCACTCCCTGATGCTCGCCGGCTGGTATGAATCGCCCAGGTAGCGATAGAACCTATCCAGGTACGGAAGCCCGTCGAGCGGCTCATCGAGCAGCGAGTCGGGAATCTCAACGCCACGGAACAAGCCGAAGCTGTTCAGCAGGCGCTTGCCCTTGAGGATCTGCGCCGCGTGCCAGTTGTCAGCCAAGGTCAGATCGGAGAATTTCACGGCGTACTTGAACACCTCCATGAAACCCTCAACGGGATCGCCCAGGATGGGCCTGCAATCCACGACCATGCTGTCACCGGTGATCTTGTGCCACTCGGTGCTGAGGTCGGTTTGGGAGGGCTGTGATGTGGCCAGAATGATCATGTGACAATGCGGGTGCCAGCCATTGCCCTTGTTGGTCAGCTCGAGGGTGTAGACGGCCCCCTCGGCTTTGCAAAGCTCTGTCCAGGGAGCGCCACGAGTACCGGCATTGAAGTAGCGACGACGATCCATCAAGCGACGTAGCGACTTCGCGAGGTGCGATTGACGCTCTTCAAGATCCGGCCCGTTTTTGACTGTTAGGGTCAGGAGATAGGGCCGCAGATCCGGGCGTTCCTCCTGGATCACCTGCCAGCGGGTCAAGTAAGCCCCAAGAGCCTTGGCACCGCGGCGAATGCCGCACAACGGACAGACCAGGTGC
>NZ_CP162585.1:0-2607 GCF_044218845.1 Pseudomonas sp. B16120 | reverse complement strand
CTCCACACTTGTCGGCCTTCGTGGTCCCACTGACCCAGGACAGGCGCCTGAGCGCCAAGGAGTTCATCGGCAGTCGGGACAAGATGCGTGCTGATCAGACGACCTATGCGGCCTCTGTAGCCGATCTGGGCCTAGAACGCGGGATTGAGGGCAGCAAAGCCACCCATCAGACGATCCAGCAGCACTACGCGGCGATTCAACGTGGGGTTGCGCCGAAAGCCGTAGTCAGCCCGAAAAGCGTCGAGCCGCGGGTACTGGAGAAGGCGACTTTCTTCGACAAGGCCAGAGGGCGTGGAGACTTGGTTGAATCGCCGGAGATGATCGCGGAGCGGTTAACCAAAGCGATCAACGCGGGTTTTGCTGGGACGGTCGCGCAGGCCTCTACGGCGGCGCAGGAGCGACGCAAGGCAAAAGAGGCGCAGGACACGGCAAACGCCATCAGGAAGCGTTTGGAGGCGTTGCAGGAGCCGTTCAAGGGGCTTTCCAAGGCTCAGATGGCCGAAGTGCTACAACTGGCCTCAAAACTCCAGGAGGAAAACACCAAAAAGGTCAGCCGGCAGCGGGAGCAAGGTCGTCCTCGGGGCGGGATCGAGCGCTAAGGGCAAGCTGTCGAACGAGGATGGCCAGTTCGTCCATTGCACCCTCGGCCTCGAGCAAGGCCCGCAGCTCGGCTGCATATGCTGGATCCGCCAGTAAAGCCTTGCGCATGGCCTCATCGTGGGAACGGTCTACACCCTGTCGGGTAACAAAAATGGGAAGCGGCAGAGGGATGTCGTCTGGGTCGCCGATCTCGACGAAACGTGGTTCAGACCCCGGTGGGGTGTTTTGACTCATGCGCTTTCCTCCATTGCTCAGTCCAGTTCTAAATCCTGCTGGTCGGGTGGCGAAAGTTCCTCGTCCCCGACTACAACACGGTCTTCGCTCGAAATCACAGGCACGTGAGTCAGTTTTGTCCGGGCCTTTTCGTGATAGTCGCTGTCTTGCTCTGACTCTGATGCAATGACCGTGGCTGAAAAAATCGCGTACCGCCTTGCGTTGCGGGCTGACTGCCAAAAAGCACGCTCGTTGACGCAATAGGCTGTGGCATTTCCGATCTTAATCGCATCCAGCCAGTTGTCGTCTTTCAGGTGTTTGATTGCCTTTGCGACTGACGTTCGGCTCAGATCTGTGACCTCGCAGAGGGTCTTGTAGGAGCACACAACGGCATTTGTTGACTTACCCATGTGCTCGACCAAATAGAACAGGATTTGCATCGCCACAGGGTTCCTACGAGCTAGCTCCCGCATCTGCTTCATGTAGCTACGGTTGAGCTGGACGAAGTTGTAATTCTCGACGCTTGAAACCTGTTTTTCAGTCTCTTCCATGGTGGTACTCATCAGTCTCGTTTCGTACTACTGGTTGTACACTCATGCGTACTGGTTGTAAATCTGCGCGTACTGGTTGAACAACTGAGTACACTCCTAGGGTGTACTCACCAGTACACTCCTGGGGTGTACTCTGTTTTTTTTTTTACCTTTAAAATCAGTAACTTACAAAATGCCTCCTTCTATATCTCAATAGGGCTCCGCCCTAGGCGATGCCTTACCCCCAAAAACACGGCCTTCGGCCTTGAGAATGCCTGCCCTTTGGGCAGAGGCTTTTTTTGGCTTGCAGCGGGCCTTCGGCCCTTGCCCATAGGGGCTTTGCCCCTCTGGACTCCCCACTCTTGCCGCCGAGGGCTCGGGGGGCAGGGGGAAGAGCGCCCCCTGCCCCCACTCACGTGAGGCTGGGGTCGTTCCAGGCGCGTCAAGGGGCCGAGTCCTCGCCCCTGCGGGGCTGCGGGCCGCACCAACCCCTTGACCCGCCTTCCACTCGAAACGCGCCACAGGGCCACTGCCGGGCGCCTGAGTGGAAGGGGGTCAAGGTTCGCGCAGCGACCGCGCAGCGGCCCCGACCTTGACGCCCTGGAGCGACCCCAACGCTCAGGGCTGGTGGTCAGGGGCGCTCTTCCCCTGACCGCCTGCCACGTGGCGAACGGACAAGCCCCCTTGGGGGGGCGCGTCAGTGGGGGTAGCAAGGCGAAGCCGCGCAGGCCTTTGGTACTTTTGGCCTTTTGGACCATGTGAAAATTTCATTGACGCAGGGGCTTTTCGAACGATCTTTGCGAAGCAAAGTCTAGTGAGTACACTTCAAATGAAGTGGCCCAGCGGAGCTAGGCGGAATTTCAGATATACATTCAGCAATGTATGTAAAAAAGGGCCGGTATGTCATACGCGATCATGCGAGCAAAGAAGCTCGCCAGCATGGGCTCAGTGGCAGCCTCGATGCAGCACTGTTACCGGGAACGGAATACACACAATGCCGACCAGGAGCGCACACCTGACAATCAGCACCTGGTCGCCAAAAGCACGGACGAGGCGATGGGCAAGCTGCGGGCTTTGCTGCCGGAGAAAAGGCGCAAAGACGCGGTGCTGGCCGTCGAATACGTGATGACGGCCAGCCCTGAATGGTTCGCCCAAGCGACACCAGAACAGGAACAGGCGTTTTTCCAACTATCTTTGCAGTGGTTGGCCGACAAGTACGGAGCGGATCGCATTGTTACCGCCAGCATTCACCGGGACGAGATCA